>NZ_JAJTDH010000068.1:0-16547 GCF_021300285.1 Microcystis sp. 49638_E5
AGGAGCGGCGATAAAGGCGATGATGAAGCAGGTGGTGGCGGTGAGCAGGGTGGGGATCATGATCACACCGAACCAGCCGACATAAAGACGGTTGTTGGTGCTGGTGATCCACTGACAGAACTGCTCCCACAGGGAAGCGCTCTCGCGCTGTTGTAAGGTGGTGGTCATTGGTTTATGATTCCTATTAAGTTATCGAGGTACGATTGATGATGTCTCTATCTTAGAGAGTTTGTATCGGTTTGTAAAGGGGTTTGACATTCAGTATTACTTGTCGGGGTGATAAGGTGGGCTTATATATCTCAGTTTTCGGCTTGAAGTCCCAATTATCGGAACTTCCACTATCTATATCTACTACAATAGCCAAAAACCCTTGTCCATCAATGGATATACCCGTTAACATCTCTTGATGTATCCATGTTTGTTGTAGGATTTATTAATGGGCAGGAATGGAGCCTATTTGCTAAAATGCTAGTCATGTATGTAGAAAAAGTTTCTAACCGTTCTTTTCTTTTTATTTATGTTAGCTTATTATGTGGAATGGCATTTAAAACAGTCCTTAGCTGCTTTATTCTTTGAAGATGAAGAAATTGATAATAGTTCCCTGAATGTGATTAAAATGAGTCGCAGTCAATCGGTGCAATCTAAAGAGAGAAAAACACAGAATCAAGACAACCTCCCTGTGCATAGTTTTCGGACTTTATTGAAGGACTTGGAGACGATTTGCTTGAATAGGGTAGAACGTATGATTAGAGAGGGAAGTTATCGTTTTTCTAAGATAACTCGACCGATTTCTCTGCAACAGAAAGCGTTAGATTTATTAGGGGTTTCCTTAATTTGTAGCCAGTAACGAGCGGCACAAATTCTCTTAATCCCTCCCACAGCACAGGTTATGGTCTTTTGTCAAAGGGGAAGTCTAGATCTTTAACAAATCTAATTTCACCGAAAGATTAATTTAACCTTGATCTGTCGCCTTGCGGGGATTGATTTCTTAACCTTTTAATAAATTGATTTTTTCCCCGGTCAGGCTAGAATCAGTAGGATTAGCATCCAAGATAATCAGGGTAACTTTGGTTAATCTGGGGCAGTCTAGCGTAAAAAAACGCCCAAAATAGTCAAATTTAGGCTTAAGTGGCTTCTTACTAACTGTTTAATCTATTATTTAGGTATTAGACTCTATGGCTAAAGCTCCTAGCGTAACTTCCGAAATCGATCTTAAAGATTCGCAATATTACTTTAACCGAGAATTAAGCTGGTTAGAATTTAATCATCGCGTGCTTTATGAGGCACTTGATCCTCGGACTCCCCTACTAGAAAGATTAAAATTTACCGCCATTTTTTGTGCCAATCTCGACGAATTTTTTATGGTACGGGTGGCAGTTCTTAAACAACAGGTAGAAGCAAATGTAGCCGTTTTAAGTGCCGATGGCAGGACTGCCTTGGAACAGCTAACCGAGATAAGTAAACGTCTGCGTCCCCTTGTGCAACAGCAGGATCATCTTTTTGAACACACCCTGAAAAACCTATTAGTAGAACAGGGAATTCATCTGATTAACTATGTAGATTTACATCAAGAACAGCGCAATTATCTCCATGATTACTTTGAACAAAATATTTTCCCCGTTTTAACTCCCCTGGCGGTGGATCCTAGTCATCCTTTTCCCTATATTTCTAATCTTAGTCTCAATTTAGCCGTAGTCGTCCGCGATCCCGAGACCGATAAAGAACTGTTTGCCAGGGTAAAAGTACCGCAGGTTTTCCCCCGTTTTCTGGCATTATCCAAAGAATTACGCCACCAAGACGGAAAAGCTTCGATTTGGACGGGAGTACCCCTTGAACAGGTGGTAATGCACAATTTAGAGGCACTTTTCCCCGGCATGATCATTCAAGAATGTTATCCTTTTCGGGTGACGCGCAACGCCGATATCTCCGTCGAAGAAGATGAGGCCGATGATTTATTATTAGCGATCGAGGAAGAAGTACGCAAGCGCCGCATCGGTAAATCGGCAGTACGTCTGGAAATTCACAGTTCTACCCCTAGCAATATTAAAAACCGGATCATGCGCGATCTCGGACTTGAGGAGATCGATGTTTACGATGTGGATGGACTGCTGGGACACAAAGATTTATTTTATTTTCTGTCTTTACCCTGTCCCGAACTGAAAGATCCGCCTTGGAATCCTGTCACCCCACCGGTTTTACAGGGATTGCGAGAAATAGTTGACGGTAACGAAGACGGGATCCTAGAACAGGATGGCGAAGATATTTTTACTTTAATTCGCAATAACGATATTCTCGTTCATCACCCTTACCATTCCTTTAGTGCCTCAGTACAACAGTTTATCGCCCAGGCTGCCCATGATGCCCATGTTTTAGCGATTAAAATGACCTTGTATCGTACTTCCGGAGATTCCCCGATTGTCAATTCCCTGATTGCAGCGGCGGAAAATGGTAAACAGGTAGCGGCGTTAGTGGAACTAAAAGCACGCTTTGATGAGGAAAATAACATTACTTGGGCGAAAAAGCTCGAACAAGCCGGAGTTCACGTTGTTTATGGCTTAGTTGGTCTAAAAACCCACACGAAAGTGGTTCTCGTGGTCAGAAAAGAAGGGGATAAAATCCGTCGTTATTTCCATATTGGCACGGGTAATTATAACCCAAAAACGGCTAAATTATACACTGATTTGGGTTTACTTAGCTGTCGCGAGGATTTGGGGGCAGATATCACCGATTTATTTAACTTTCTGACCGGATACTCCCGTCAGCAATCCTATCGCAAACTTTTAATTGCTCCCGTGAGTTTGCGAAAACGGATGTTAGCAATGATCGATCGCGAGGCCAAAAACTGTAAAAATGGCGGTACGGGGCGCATTGTCGCAAAAATGAACTCTATTGTCGATAAACCGATTATAGAAGCCTTATACGCCGCTTCTCGTGCTGGCGTGCAGATTGACTTAATTATTCGTGGGATCTGTTGTTTACGGCCCGGATTGCCGGAAGTGAGCGAAAATATCCGAGTAATTAGCATTATCGGCCGCTTTTTGGAACATTCCCGCATTTTTTACTTCTACAATGGTGGTCAGGAGGAGGTTTATATTGGTAGCGCCGATTGGATGACGCGGAACCTGACTCGTCGCGTGGAAGCAGTGACACCCATCGCTGAACCAGCGATCGCCAAGGAACTGGAAGAAATTCTCGGCATTATGTTGTCAGATAACCGGCAAGCATGGGAATTACAATCCGACGGCAGTTATATTCAGCGTCGTGCTGCCAACCAGGGACAGGAAAGCAGTACCCATGTAATTTTGATGGAAAAAGCCCTTAAATCTGCGGGTGTTAGTCAATAGGAACAGTTATCAGTTATCAGTTATCAGTTATCAGTATTCTCTCGTTGACCCCCTCGGATGCCCTTCTACTTCTGGAGTTCGGGGCTTGATAATCTGACTTATTGAGAATAATTTTTATTTGTCGGAGATAATTTAACCCCCCCTCAGAAAATGGGGTGTAGAATGGTGTCAGGGCAATACTTTCATTTATTTCACGGGAACTATTTGTTAGGATCGAAAAATCTTTACGTTCAGCTACAACCATGAGCGCTCTTGTCAAACCCTCTAGCCTGATTCCCAAAGGATTGCGGGTACAACAGATTAATAATCTCACCCTATTCAAATTTACAGATGAACTGGGCGATCGGATGCAGACGCTTCTTGACAAGAAAAAAGCTGATGATCTCACCCCAGAGGAAGTCCTTGAGCTAGAAGCGATTGGCGAACTCGACCAAATTTTCAGCTACATCAACGCTGTCATTGCCGCCAGAGTAAATGGTCATTCCTAAATCGCTCCACCATATTGTTCGACAACGCGCTAGGTTCCAGTGTGAATACTGTCACTATCCCGAACTCCTCAGTGATGCTCTAACCCTGTTTTTACATTGGCGCAAGTCATGCTATATTATGGGCTGTGGCTCTTCGTTACTTGGCATGATTCGATCAGGAGGCATAAATTGAAGCAATGTCTTTCTGTGTAATGGTTTTATCCTTTATAACCCCCCTCCATTGCATAACACAAACCGAAGAGCCTAAACTGCTAAAAGCTGAACTTTTTCTGGATCGGCTAGAAGAAATCACAGACCAAGCTTCTGACGGTATTCAGAAAGCCAAGCTTTAAACCGTTCGCAGTACCCAAATCAAACTATCTCTTTCATTTAATCAACTCAAACTACTGGAGAGGCTCATGGTTGAAACTACAACAAAACTCAAAAAGTTTACGATTTTACATTCCAATGATATGCACGGCGACTTTTTAGCGGAGGCTAAAACTGGACAAGGTGGTTTGATCGGCGGGTTATCATTGCTTTCTGGTTATATCAATCAAGTGCGTCAAACGGAAAAAAATACACTTTATGTTATTTCAGGTGATATGCTTCAAGGTTCGATGATTGATACCGAATTTAAAGGCTTATCAACCATGGAAATCATGAATTACCTAGCACCTAATGTAGTGACTTTAGGAAACCACGAATTAGACTATGGCTTTCCTCATTTGCTCTTCTTAGAAAAAATGGCAAACTTTCCTATTGTTAATGCCAACTTGTACATTAAAAAGTACGGTAAAAGGTTGATGAACCCCTATATCATCCTCAATGTAGATGGATTTGATGTTATGTTCATTGGTATTGTCACTGAAGAGGTTCTTAGTGCCTTAAAGCTGGACAAAAGCATTGGTACATTTGTTGGACTAGAAGATGCGGCGGCTGAAGTTGGTAAGATCTGTAATACCTACAAAAATGAAGATATTGATTTGACAATTCTCCTAACTCACATTGGTTTTGAAGAGGATCAAAAGTTAGCGGCTATGTTAGACCCTGAGTGGGGGGTGGACATGATCATTGGTGGACATTCTCATACACTTTTAGAACAGCCTGCCCAAGTAAACAACATTTTAATCACCCAGGCCGCCGTTGGGACTGATCAGATCGGACGTTTCGATATTACAGTAGACGACGATACGAACAGCATTGTCGAATGGAAATGGGAACTTATTCCTATTAATGATCAGGTAGCT
This sequence comes from Microcystis sp. 49638_E5, assembly GCF_021300285.1. NCBI lineage: Bacteria > Bacillati > Cyanobacteriota > Cyanophyceae > Chroococcales > Microcystaceae > Microcystis > Microcystis sp. 49638_E5. Next base: position 5,062 of record NZ_JAJTDH010000068.1, read on the forward strand.
AGTCCTGACGTAGATTTGCAAAATTTTATCAATACCTACAAAGAACAAGTAGATCGCAAGTACAATCGTATTGTTAGCCGTTTAAATCGTCAATTGACTCATCCCGTGCGCGAACAAGAAACTGAGTTAGGTAATTTAATCGCTGATATCTTCTTAGAAATAGATACGATTGATGTCGTGCTTGTCGGTAGTGGTTCCATACGAGGTAAAGAATTAGGGCCTGTGGTCACTCTTGAAGATCTTAAGAAGGTTTATCCGTATGATGGTTCTCTTTATAAAATTAAAGTTACTGGAGCGCAACTGACAAAGGTATTTACCCATTTTCTGCGCCCAGAAAACAGAAAGCCTGGGGAAAGTCAATGTTATCAAATCAGCAAAGGTGTTCGAGTAGTTTATAACAATACTAAGAAAGCAATTGAATCTTTCAGTATTAATGAACAACCTGTAGAGGCTGATCGTTTATATGTAATCTGCGTGCAAGATTATCATTATCAAAATTCGCTGAAGAGTTTGAATCTCACGCCTGAAGAAATAGCTAACGCTAAAGTTGTTACTACTTCAAGCCAAGGTGTTCTTGAAGAATATTTAAGTACTCATCAACTCCTTGACGGTCAGGTGGAAGGACGCTGGACTTTTGTTAACTAGAGTTTATGACTCTACCCAATTCGTGAAGCGTCTGAATGGAAACTTAGGCACGATTAGCAAATCCAACAATGTTTGAAACTTGCTTCCAATTTGTGAAGCACCTGAATGGGAACGATGTGTAGGGTTAATTCATGAATTAACCCTACAATTTTTTTACTTCCAGTTCATGAAGCGTCTGGTACTAAATTCGCTTATTAAAGACTGATTATCTATTCCCATTTTGCCGTTCGGCTATCCTGATATGTAGCCTATAATCAACGGATTTAGTCTCAGTTATCAGTTATCAGTTATCAGTTATCAGTGGGTAAGTAATCAGTGATCAGATGTGATACTAAATCTGGTTATTAAAAACTGATTATCTATTGCTCCTTTTGCCTATTGCCTATTGCCTCTCCTGATATGTAGCCTATACTCAACGGATTTAGTATGACTAACTGGTTGAGAGGTTAAACAGTCTCAAAAGCTGAGAGCAAGCATCTTGATCTGTATTTTCTCAACCAGTCAAATCAAGCAAAAATCCTAATAATAATTACCGACTTTGCGATGGTGAACGGCCGTTAAACTATCAGGTTTAGAAACGCGACCATCGGCGACTTTATTGTAAACAATCCAGTGGTCAGCACATTCCATGCGACTAACTACCTCACATTCTAAATAAGCGTGGGCATCGGCTAAAATTGGGGAACCATTATTAGCAGTACGAGTATCGACTCCTGCAAAACGATCTTCCCCAGGCCCGAAACGTTTTAAAAAGTGTTTCATCAGGGTTTGATAATTGCCTTCTTCCAGAATATTTAAAACGAATTGATCCCCCACTTGCATTAAAGACTCGATCGCCCGATCTTTGGCCACAGCAACGGTAAAACCGGGGGGATCAAAACTTGCTTGAGTCACCCAAGAAGCGACCATTGCACCGCTTCTGTCTCCTTTCTTGGTGGTAATAATATATAAGCCACCACTAATGCGTCCGATGGCTTTATCGAGGTCAGTATCGAGGGATTTTCTTTGTTTAACTTTTACCTCTTGGGTTAATAGTTGTCCCATATCTGTTCCTGCTTCTTCACAGCGTTGATAGAGACTCTCGTTAGGAGTTTCTGTGCTACGAATGGGATCAAAAGCTTTGGTTAAACCAACTTCACGAAACTTATTAAATAGAGGTAAAATTGATTCATCATCACCCCCTTGAGATTCAAACATTCCGATATATTGTTTGGGGTTAACCGAGGCGAGAATTGTGCCTAGATTTCCCGTAATTTCTTGGGCATTAATACCAGAAACAGGGGGAGTACCGATGACGATTCCCACCGCAGAAGAAGCTAATTCTTTTACCTCCTGGGGATCGGCGGATTTCAGGTCTAGAGTTTCTACAGCTAAACCAGTTTTAGTAATACCTTTAGCAATGGATTGACAGAGGCGATCGCTATAACCATAATCGGAAATATAGAAAACAGCGACGGTTTTTTCTGCCTTAGTTTGTGCTTGACTCCAATCACGATAATGGGTCAATAATTCAGTAACATTATGTTTTAATACCGGTCCATGACCATTAGCCACGAGATTAATATTACCCAGGGGTTCCATCCGTTTCATCGCCGCTAGTACGGAACGAGCATTAGGAGCCATTAAACATTCATAATAGAAACGATAATCCGGTTCAATAGCACTTAATTGCTCATCGTAAAGATCATCGGAACAGTAGTGCATTCCAAAAGCATCACAGGTAAATAAAATTCCCGAACCGTGATCGTAGGTAAAAATAGTATCGGGCCAGTGTAAATTAGGAGCGTTAACAAATTCGAGAATGTGACCATTGCCTAGGTCTAACCGATCACCATTTTTGACCAGTTGACGTTGAAAGGGATGATGAACTAAATTCTCTAAAAACTGAATTGCCACTTTCGACCCAACGACGGTAATATTGGGAGCGAGTTGCAGCAGATCTCTGACTAAACCACTGTGATCAGGTTCGGTATGACTGATAATTAAATAATCGATTTCTTGGGGGTTAATTAATCCGTTGAGACTATCAAAATATAGTTGACGGAATTTTTCGTGAGAGGTATCCACAAGGGCGATTTTTTCCCCACGAATCAGATAGGAGTTATAAGTCGTACCGTTTTGTAATCCGAATTCAATATCGAAGCGATCGCGCTCCCAATCGAGGGAACGAATAGCGGTAGTGTCTGCGGTGAGATCGGCCACCTGCACGGTGAGACGTTTTGTTTTGACTGGTGTAGCAACCATCGAACCTCTCCTTATTGTTAAGTTTTTTATACTTTGTCTCTATTGTGCCACGAGGAAATAGGTATGGAGATTTATTTTCCCATAATTACTGATCACAGTTATCTTAATGGTCAGGTGGGAGTCGATCGTCGATACCGAATTAGCTTATACTTCATATTTATGAGAAACGCTCTCTATGTAGGTTCTGCTGAATAAATCTAAAAACCTTGTTGGATAAGGTTTTTAGACTTTTTTCCCCCCAAAAAGTGCCGACCATTGGAGTGATCGGGGAAAAATTCAGTTACTTTTTCTCTGAAAATTAGGTAATTGACCACCTAAAAATGGGTAAAACCCCACACCCCACACCCTACACCCTACACCCCACACCCCACACCCTACCCCCACGAAAAACTTTTTGCCGCAAACCCTATGTATCTGTGTGGAGAAATGGGGATTATACATTCCAGTCAAGGTGAACTACTTCCTATTTCACGGGGGATTGCCTCAAAACGGACTTACACCCAGTTTTTGGTCTTACATCCCCGACCTGGACAGTATCTCTGGTTCCTATTTGGATAAAGTATCGTCAGGTGAGCATTGCCCACCCTACTACTATTTATTGAATTTTAACATTTAATTTATAGGTGGCATTGCCGCGAGTTCCCCCTACAATTATTTCATAATTTCCAGTAGCAGGTAATTTTAAACTAGATTGGGTAGCTTCTGTTTTCAATATTTCCCCATTCGGTGCAATCACATCAAATACGGCATTATTTTCTAACGATGTAATTTTAACATCCATTCTCTGTCCTTGATTGGCTCTTAATAAATAAATATTTCGACTCCCTCGCACAACCGATTGATTAACAGTGGCGCTATTAGTTCCGGGTGCAAACCGGATTTGAGAAACTAAACAAGGTTGTTTTTGATAAACCACTCGTCCCGTATTCAAAGAATCTGAAGTTAACGTCCAGATTTCTTGAGTTTTTTGGGTGTCTAACTCAATTTTTGTCGTGATATTTAAGTTTAACTGATTCCCCTTTTTTGTTCCTTGTAAGGTTTGATTATAGGAAGTATAATAAGATTCTTGTTCGTTCTGAATCGTAGCTTCTACCCGACCCGTGACTTGATTTCCCTGAATATAAATCCTCGCCGTAGAATCCAGACCATCATTAGTAGCAACCGAAAAACAATAACCTTGAATCGAAGAGCCACTGGGAGCTTGAACAACTTGTAGGGGGAAATGATTGGCCATACCTGGCGTAACATTCAGTAAACTGGCAAAAATGACTACACATTCTAATAATTTCATCATAATCATGACCATTCAAAGTTTTCACTAATGGTAAACTAATTATCGCCCCAGCCGCCATACCTGCAATTCCCCCTTGACAAAAAGCCATAAAATCAAACCCCGCAAAAACAGTTTTTGGGACAATATGTGTATTCCCTTGCTGAATTTGGCTCTGTTAAGTAATACTAAATCCTGTTTAGAAGGTATAGGGGAGTGGGAATTATGAATTATGAATTATGAATTATGAATTAGGGAGAGGGGAGACCAACTCGTGCGCGACGTTCGGCGAAGACTTCGGCGTGAGCTTTTGTCGAACGCTCAGTCGATCCGTTGCGGGGGGAAGTAGGGAGAGGGGAGAGGAGATATTATTGAACCACAAAGGCACAAAGGTCACGAAGGTTGAAGAACCACAAAGGCACAAAGGACACAAAGGGAATTAACCACAAAGGCACAAAGGTCACGAAGGTTGAAGAACCACAAACCCTACTTATCAGAGAAAAGTTAGAACTTGTCGTAAAGTGAAAGAGAGAACTATTTTGCTTATCTAGATCACCGACGGTCAAATTTCCCTTGACTGAATCGGTGATGGGCAGAGATTGTAACAAAAATTATCGATTTCTTGACAAAAAACACCGCTCATGCTATCAACCGAACCTAAAATCAGCAATTCCGGACAAAAATATTTAGCCTATCAAGATTGTCTATCCCCGAATCAAACCCTGTTCCCCCTGACAGCCAAGGTTAATAACCGCGATTGTCTAGAAATCGGTGGTTGTGATGTGACCACCCTAGTGGAACGTTTCGGTTCACCCCTGTATATTGTCGATGAAGTCACCCTCCGCACTGCCTGTCGTCAATATCTGCAAGGTTTCCAGACACATTATCCCGGAGAATCTAGGGTAATTTATGCCTCGAAAGCGTGGAATTGCCTGGCCGTATCGGCCGTGGTCGCTAGGGAGGGATTAGGTTTCGATGTGGTGTCGGCCGGAGAAATTCACACGGTGTTAACCGCTTTAGACCAGATCAATAAAACCGATGTGCCGATATACTTTCATGGTAATAACAAATCGATCGCCGAGTTAGAATATGCGATCGAGCATAACTGCATTATTATCGTTGATAACTGGCTAGAGTTAGAAAATCTGGTTAAATTAGGCGAAAACCGCCCTGATACCCCTATTCCGATGCTGTTGCGGTTAACCCCCGGCATCGAGTGCCACACCCACGAATATATTCGCACGGGTCACTTAGACAGTAAATTTGGTTTTGACCCCCATCAAATCGAAACGGTATTTGACTATGTTTTAGCTCATCCGGTGCTGAATTGTCTGGGTTTACACGCTCACATCGGTTCCCAGATTTTTGAACGTCAACCCCACCAAGACTTAGCCGCTGTGCTGGCAGATTGGTTTAAATTAGGTTTAGAACGGGGATTACCCCTAGAGCAATTAAACGTCGGTGGTGGTTTAGGGATTCGCTACCTGGAAAGTGATGACCCCCCAAGTATCGAGGAATGGGTGCAAGCGGTGTCCTTAGCAGTGGCTAAAGCTTGTCAGGAAAGAGGTATCGCTTATCCCCTGCTCATTGCCGAACCGGGACGCTCTCTGATTGCCACCGCTTGCGTAACGGCCTATACAGTGGGTAATCGCAAAGAAATCCCTGAAATCCGCACCTATATCGCCGTCGATGGCGGAATGTCCGATAATCCCCGACCGATTACCTATCAATCGGTTTACCGGGCCGTGGTCGCCAATAAAATGAGTCAAGAATGTCAGGAATTGGTGACAATAGCTGGAAAACATTGTGAATCTGGGGATATTCTAATTAAGGATATTACGCTACCGAAAACCAACCCGGGGGATATTTTAGTGGTTTTAGCCACGGGGGCCTATAACTACAGTATGGCTTCTAATTACAACCGCTTACCCCGTCCGGCGGCGGTAATTGTCCACAACGGAGAAGCTAATCTGATCCTTGAACGGGAAAATCTGGCGGATTTGCTGCGTCAAGACCGCTTACCCAATCGACTCTCCTTGATATAAACCTCATCGCTATCGTCCCCCATGTCGGGTTTTTTTCTGGACCCTCGCCGGTTATTGTCCTGGATTCTCAGCCATGGTCTGTCAGTCCTAGACTTTGGGTTAGTTCTCCTCCTTACCTATATGCTGCTGCTAATTATCGGCGAGCGGCGTACCTTTTGGATGGTGCGAGGACTAATCTACTTAATGCTGGCCTCGGTGATTAGCGATGCCCTAGGATTGCGCTTGCTGGGGTTAGTCCTAGAAAAATTGATTTTAGGGGCAGCGGTGGCCATCGCTGTGATTTTTCAGTCGGAATTCCGCCGTTTTTTAGAATTATTGGGCAAAGGTCAAGTGTGGGAATTATTTAAAAAAAGTTCCCCCACTCCCAAGACCGATAATGTCATTGATGAGTTAGTGGACGCGGTGAAGGATCTATCTCAAAATCGCACCGGTGCGCTGATGGTATTAGAAACCAGTGGCAATCTCGACACCAAGGTGTTTGTCAATCCGGGGGTGACGCTCAATGGCCAAGTATCTAAGGAATTAATTCAAACTATTTTTCAAACTAAAACTTTACTGCACGATGGGGCCGTATTTATTCGGGGCGATCGAGTGGTGGCCGCTGGTGTTATTCTACCCTTATCGGAGCGCAGTACCTCTAGGCAATTAGGCACCCGTCATCGGGCGGCCATGGGCATTACCGAAAGGCTAGATAATTGTTTATGTATTGTGGTTTCTGAGGAAACTGGCTCGATTTCCCTCGCGTCGGGGGGTAATTTGGATCGGCCCTTAACCAGTAGTAAACTAAAAGAGCTTCTCGAAGCGAAGTTTTCTCCGTCGGGAGAGGGGGAAGTGGTCGCACCGAGTTGGGGACGTTTAGGGCGTACAATTGGCTTAAAAGGTCGTCTAATCTTAGAAAAGTTCTCCCGTTCGCCCAGCGCAACCCCCAAAGATAGAAAATGACTCTTAAACCGAGCTTGTCACCAGAATTACCTACGGATTTAGATAAAAACCGTTTGCCTCAGCACGTCGCAGTGATTATGGATGGGAACGGTCGTTGGGCGAAAAGTCGTGGTTTACCGCGGATTATGGGCCATCAACGGGGAGTAGATGCACTAAAGGACTTGCTGCGCTGTTGTCGTGACTGGGGGATTCCCGCTTTAACCGCTTATGCTTTTTCGACGGAAAATTGGGGTCGTCCCCTAGAAGAAGTAGAGTTTTTAATGACTCTATTCGAGCGGGTTTTGCGGCGCGAATTAGAGGAAATGATGCAGGAAAATGTTAAAATTCGCTTTATTGGTAATTTATCAGCCTTGCCAGAGTCTTTAAGACGGGAAATTGCTAAATCTCAAGCAGAAACTAGCAAAAATTCCGGTATTCAATTTACGGTAGCTACTAATTATGGTGGCCGAGAGGAAATCGTACAAGCTTGTCAGGCGATCGCTCGTCAGGTGCAACAGGGTTTAATCTCCCCAGAAGCGATCGATGAATCTCTCTTTGAACAGTATCTTTATACTGCTGGGATTCCTAACCCAGACCTGTTAATTCGCAGTAGTGGGGAAATGCGAATTAGTAATTTTTTACTCTGGCAAATGGCCTACGCGGAAATCTACGTTACTGACACCCTCTGGCCCGATTTTGATCGAGTGCAATTTCACCGCGCTTTAAAAGATTATCAGGGTCGTCATCGTCGTTTTGGCAAATTATAAGGGCCGCAGCCCAAATTGATCAAAATAGCCACTGTAGGGCAGTTAAAGGACAATTTTTGATTTTTCACTTTTTATGTTAAACTCCCTGGGGCAAGGGTTAAACTGCGACGGGGGCCGTTTGTGATCTTCTCGATTTCCCCAATACGGTAATCCGTAAATCGGCTGGAGCTAGACTTTTTCCCCAGCTAAAATAAAATAGGATGGAGAATAACTATCGACGATAAGCCGTTTTAAGATTATGGGATTCTTTGACTCAGAAGTGGTTCAACAGGAAGCTAGACAGCTATTTGAAGATTACCAGTCTCTCACACAACTAGGCAGCGAGTACGGGAAATTCGATCGAGAGGGTAAAATCATCTTTATCGATAGGATGGAAGAGTTAATGGAACGCTACAAAATATTTATGAAGCGTTTTGAGTTATCTGAGGATTTCTCCGCCCAAATGACCGTAGAACAGCTAAAAACCCAATTAGGTCAATTTGGTATGACTCCCCAAATGATGTTCGACCAAATGCAGCAAACCCTTGAGCGGATGAAGGCAGAAATTCGCTGAAATTGCCGATATTTATCGGGTATTGGCTGTCTTTTGCCCGATAATGGCCTCTACAGGTTACTGCTGAGAAATTTGGGGTTTCTGCGGTTTTTTGAGAACAATGATCTAATAATTTTAAGTAGGTTAGCTGATGAACTCCAGGCCAGATTCACAAGAAAATATTGAGCCACCTCAGTATAGTGAAAAAACTAACCGCATTCAGGCAATCAGTCAACTGATTAAGGCGATAACCCCGTTAATTTGGGCTATAGTTGTTCTAGTGGTTATCGTGCCTCTCTTAGGGAAAATTTGGCTAGGAACTGCCGGCAATGAACCGTTAAAAACTAGGGTTGCTACCGAAACTAACCTAGAGATTCCCATCACTATACCCCAAAAATCGAACAGTCAAATCGATCGAGAAATTAGCCAAGCTTTACAGACAGCGAGAGCAAATTCTCAAACCTTTGCCCTAGGAGAAATTGAGGGATGGGTGGAGGAGTTGATGACAAGAGTAGATCAGGGTTTTTTGCCTTGGTATTTTAACTATTTCAATCAAAAACAATTTGAGGGCAAGGCCTTTCTAAGTGGATTATACTCCTCGATCGCTCACTGGGTCAATACAGATAATCCACCCCCGGAACAGGTGGTGGCAGAAAATTTGACCAAAACTATTCAAACCGAGTTTACTAAACGGGTAATTCGTCCCCAAGAGGCCCAATTGCGTCTAGAGAGAATTACTAGGGATGCCGTTAATTTATATGTCAGTAATTTAAGCAATGAATTAGAGAATATTCAGGCCAGTTATCAAATTCCCCAAGGCAAATGGGATCGTTATCTTAGCGATATAGCCGTAACAATTCAAGATACCGAGGGCAATATTTCTAACACATCAATTAAACTTTTAGTCGGTGGTGCCACTGCTTTGGGAGTTAAATCTCTCATCCCAGTGATGAAAGTGGGCAGCACAGTTTATTTGTCCCTAGCGGGAAAAACGGGGGCGAAAATTGCCACTAAAACCGGTGGAGCAGTAGCGAGTAGTTTTGGGGCAGAATTAATCGATCCAATCGTGGGAATTGGTTTGATAGTTTGGGATTTATGGGACTATCAGCACACGGTAAACATTGAAAAACCGATTCTGCGGGATGCCATTTTTAATTATTTACAAGAAGTCAAATACGATCTAGTCAATAATCATCAAGGTAGCGTCCTTTCCTCTATTTATCAAATTGAAACAAGTGTCAATAAATCCTTAGTGAGAACCTAAATAAAATGATCTAAGTAGGTAGGCGTTAAAAATTATCAGACACCCCCCTTATAAAGGGGGGCAGGGGGGATCGAACCTAAAATCCATTTTTAATTTAATTATAACCAGCTACTTAATTCTAACTGCGCCATCGTAAAATCTGTGCTTTAATGGGGTTGACAAAATCACGTTTTTCTGCTTGAGATTTCTCGTATTCTTGCTTGAGGCGATAATACCATTTGGCCTGGGTATCGGCATCATCAATTAACATCAAAGCTGGATGATAACTAAGTCCTTCCTGTTGTTTAATTACCACATCGCGATCCTGTTTGAGGAATTGTAGAGTTAAATAACGCAAAAGAGGGGTTAAAAATGCCAACCAAGGAATCGTATAGTATAAACTTTGATGGACTTCGCAGTGATTTTCATCGATGGGAGTAATTGCCGTAAAAGCACAAGCTAAATGGCGATCGCCTCGTAGTATTTCTGTACGCACCGAGGGCAATTCAAAAACAATTTCAATCGATACTTTATTACCCAAAATTTTATAAGGTTTCGCACTTACAGGCATATCATAGGGAGCAAGACGAAAACCGAGGGGGACAGGTTCGTATTGTTTTTCCTTGACCCGAAATTTGCGCGGACCGCTGCGCCACCACCAAGAAGTATGAACGTAGGGACCGTGGGCCGGATCCATCAATCCCACCACTGCATGGTCAATATTGCAGTCAAAAGTGATAGTTTCGGCTACTTTGGGGGTAAGTTTGCCAAAAGCGCTAATAGTCGGCACAGGAGGCAGATTTTCTCGATTAATTTCTCTTTTTGAGTCTGCTGGAATAAACACCCAGATATGACCTTGTATTTCACGACAGGGATAACTGGTGACACAAATTCTGCTAATATCAAGGCGATCGTGTTCCGTTAATGAGGGGATTTCAGAACAAACGCCATCGCTAGTGTTAAATTTCCAGCCATGATAGCAACAGTACACCCCATCTCCTTCAATCCAGCCATGGTGCAGCGGAATGCCACGATGGGGGCAAATATCCCGCAATGCGAACACTTCTCCATCCTGTCTCCTCCCGACAACAATCGGTTCACCTAGCATTTTTTTGGCCATTAGCTGACCGGGTTTCAGTTTATTTGCCGGTGTGGCCACATACCAAAAGTCGCGCAGTAAGCTAGTCATAGGGTTTCTCTGGAGAGCTTCGATCGTTCATCCTATCATTAGAAATGAAGGTTATGACCGGGACTAGGGCAGATAATTTATGGACGTAACTGGATTCGAACCAGTGACCCCATCGATGTCAACGATGTACTCTAACCAACTGAGCTATACGTCCGCACGAATTATTATTATAACACGATTGCTCCTAATTAGGCAAGCCCCTAGGCAGTAAATTGATAGCCAATTAACTTATAAATTAGCTTGGCAGTGGTAAATTCCGAGACCACCGAATCACTAATCGGGGCTAATTCCATCACATCGCAGCCAATCACCTGATGAGTTTGGAAAAGACGACGGAGAAAGTTTAGGGTTTGATGCCAACTTAACCCCCCCGGTTCAGGTGTTCCCACCCCCGGAATTAAAGCCGGATCTATGCCATCCACGTCTATGGTTAAAAATACCTTCTCGGTGGTAATTTTGGCGATCGCTTTTTCGATCCAATTCGGATCACCGGCGATATCTCGATCCCAAATCACAGGAATCTGCTGTTTAGCGATTAATTCCGCTTCTTCCCGACAAATAGCCCGAATTCCCACGGGTAAGGTCGGTAAACCCATTTCTAACACCCGACGCATCACACAGGCGTGGTTA
>NZ_JAJTDH010000069.1:0-16473 GCF_021300285.1 Microcystis sp. 49638_E5
CCAGAACAGAGTAAATCTGTTAAGGCAGGTGCGAAAAATCCTTCGGGAAAGAAGCAGAAACCTAAATCGTGAGGTTTGGGAATCACCGTCCGTTTACGGCGGCGAGGATGTCAAGGATTAAATATAGGGTTTTAAGGGAAAAAACAACCAGTAACCGCTAAAAGGTCACTGGCTGACTATCTAACTACTGTTTAATCATGCCCTCATAGCGTTGAGAGATGACATAGGTTTGAATTTGTTTCGCCGTATCGATCGCCACCCCCACCAGAATTAACAGGGAAGTTGCCCCCAAACCGCGAAAAGTGGTAACACCGGTGGCGCTTTCTACTACAGTCGGCACAGTAGCCACCAAACTTAAAAAGAGAGCGCCCAAAAGGGTGAGACGATTCAGCACCCCTTCCAGATAATTAGTAGTAGCGGTCCCCGGTCGAATCCCCGGAATACTGGTCCCCATTTTCTTCAGGTTTTGGGACATATCCTTGGGGTTAACGATCAGGGAAGCGTAGAAGAAACTAAAACCGAGAATTAGTAAGCTATAAAAAGCCACATAACCCCAACTATCGGGACGCAGAGCATTAACCAACTGAACTAAAACCTGACCGACCGGGTTATCCGTGGGTAAAGCTTGCACCAATTGGAAAGGTAAGACCAACACTGCCGAGGCGAAAATAATCGGCATCACGCCCCCTTGATTGAGTCGTAGGGGTAGATAACTGGTTCTTTCCCGATAGAGACGACGACCCACCTGACGACGGGCAGAAACAATCGGAATCCGACGGGTTCCTTCCTGAACAAAAACAATGCCGATAATCATCACCAAGAAAACCAGCAAGAGAATCACCACTTGAGCGATCGCTTGTCGGCCACCCTGTTGAGCAAAAGTAATCGTATCACCGAGGGTTTTCGGTAAAACAGCGACAATGTTGACAAAAATCAGCAAAGATGCTCCATTTCCCAGACCGCGTTCCGTAATCAGTTCCGAAATCCACATCACGAACATAGAACCCGCCACTAAAGCGAGAACCGTAGCAGCGATCGAGGGTAAAGTTCCGGCCACAACGCCGTTAGCCACCAATAAACCGAGAGTAATGCCGATACTTTGAATAATTGACCAACCAAAGGCAATATAACGGGTAATTTGGGCAATTTTTCGCCGTCCTGCTTCTCCTTCATTTTTCTGTAAATCTTCCAAAGAAGGAAGGGCAGCGGTGAGCAGTTGCACGATAATTGAGGCGTTGATATAGGGAAGAATGCCGAGGGCAAAAATCCCCAACGTCGATAATCCTCCCCCGGTGAACAGGTCAAGGATTCCCAAAGCGGCGTTACTTTGAATAATTTCTGCTAATCTTGCCCGATCCAAACCGGGTATCGGTACAAACATCCCAAAACGGAGCAGAACCAGTAAACCCAATGTAATCAACAAGCGACCGCGTAAACCGGCCGCTTGTGCCATTTGCATAAACGTTTCCTGTGCCGTGGGAGCCTTATCACGACTGACGACCATTAACAGTTACCTCTAGTGCAGTTTTTTTATGGGAAAAAGTAATCGAGGGGGAAAACTTTCTCGATTTTTTTAAGATTTCCCCTGTCTTTCTTATGATATAGCAATCCGGTCTTGGGGATTGGGTGTTAGGGTGTGGGGTGTAGGGTGTGGGGTGTAGGGTGTGGGGTGTAGGGTGTAGGGTGTGGGGTGTGGGGTGTGGGGTGTAGGGTGTAGGGAGAACAAAGCTGCCCTTTACCTTTTGCCTTTTGCCTTTTGCCTTTTGCCTTTTGCCTTTTATCTCCTGTCTCCTGTCTCCGTTAAATTTCTTCCCAAGTACCTTGAGCGGCGGTAATTTTCTCTTTAGCACTATTGCTAAAAGCGGCGGCCTTCACCTTGAGGGGAACGGTAATTTCACCATCACCTAAAACTTTTAAAGGGCCGTCATTGCTGGTGAGAATTTTAGCTTTTAGGAGACTTTCTAGGGTAACTTCCGTATTAGCGGGTAAAGAAGCCAATTTTCTCAGATTAACAATCGTGTATTGACGGGGGTTAACCAAAGGAAAATGCTTTAATTTCGGAACCCGACGATAGAGGGGCATTTGTCCCCCCTCAAAACCGGGGCGGGTCCCCGTCCCGGAGCGAGATTTTTGTCCGCGCATTCCCAGGCCGCAACTAGCACCCTGGCCGGCCGAGACACCCCGTCCCACACGACGACGGCGTTTAGTGGACCCCGGTTGGGGGGCGATTTCGTGGAGTTTCATGGTGATTTCTCTAGGTGTACAAATGTTCTACAGATACGCCTCGATCTTTGGCCACTTCCGAGAAAGTACGGAGAGTTTCCAGGGCGTTAACGGCGGCTCTAGCGTTATTGAGGGGGTTATCGCTACCGAGTTGTTTAGCGAGGATATTTTTCACCCCGGCTAATTCTAAAACGGTACGGACAGCACCCCCGGCAATAACCCCAGTCCCCGGGGCAGCCGGACGCATAAGCACCTGAGCGCCACCGGAAGCCCCCCGGGTGAGGTGAGTGATGGAACTAGCTTTAGTTAAGGAAACTTCAATTAGTTGTTTTTTGCCATCGGCCACGCCTTTACGGACGGCCCCGATAACGTCCCCTGCTTTGCCGACTCCCACTCCCACCTGGCCGTTTTCATTACCGACCACGACGATGGCCCGGAAGCTGAGTTTTTTACCACCCTTAACCACTTTACTAACCCGGCGGATCTGGATGACCCGCTCTTGCCAAGTGGTTTCTTTTTCTTTTTCGCGGTTGCCTTTGCGACGTTTTGCCATAGTTTTATCAGTGTTGAAAGGATATTTTAGAAGTTTAAGCCGGCTGACCGAGCCGCTTCTGCTAAGGCTTTGACGCGACCGTGATAGAGATTGCCACCGCGATCAAAAACCACTTGTTCAATGCCTTTGTCTAGGGCCCGTTGGGCCACCAGTTTACCCACGGCAGCCGAGGCTTCTTGGGTAGCGGTGGATTCCAATTCCCCGCGCAAGGTGGCCTCTAGGGTAGAAGCGGCAGCGAGGGTGTGTTGGGCTACGTCGTCGATAATTTGGGCGTAGATGTGGTTATTAGAACGAAATACGGATAAACGCGGCCGTTCAGCAGTGCCATTAATTTTGCGACGCACACGCTGGTGACGACGACGGACTGATTCTTTGCGACTAAGTTTCATGGTTTATTTTTTACCTCCTTTACCGCCTTTAGCGCCTTTACCGCCAGCTTTACCAACTTTGCGACGGACAACTTCACCAAGATAGCGAATCCCTTTTCCTTTATAAGGTTCGGGGGGACGAACTTCGCGGATTTTAGCGGCAATGTTACCGACGGCTTCTTTGTCGATGCCACTGACGATAACTTGGGTGTTGTTTTCTACGGCGACGGAAACACCATCGGGCATCTCCATTTCCACGGGTTTACTGTAACCGACGTTAAGAACTAATTTACTACCCTGCGCCTGGGCGCGGTAGCCCACCCCTTGGATATCGAGGCGTTTTTGAAAGCCGGTAGCGACTCCTTCCACCATGTTGGCCACCAGAGTTCTACAGAGTCCGTGGCGTTCTCTGGCGGTACGGGAATCGTCTTGACGGGTAACGAGCAGGGTTTCGCCATCTTTGTCGATGGCGACGGCGGTGGGTAGGGTTCTCTGGAGAGTTCCTTTGGGCCCTTTCACCGTCACGGTAGCACCATCGATATCGACGGTGACTTTATTGGGAATAGGAATCGGGCGTTTGCCAATACGAGACATAACAGTTATCAGGGAAGAGTTATCAGTTATCAGGGAAGAGTTATCAGTGGGTCAGCTATCGGGTTTAAACTTGGAAAGGCTGACGGCTGATAGCTTATCCTTGTTTACCAGATGTAGCAAAGGACTTCGCCGCCAACGTTTTGTTTACGCGCTTCGCGATCGGTCATAATACCTTTAGAGGTAGAAACAATGGCGATGCCAATGCCACCGAGGACGCGAGGTAAGTCTTTACTGTTGGAATAAACTCGCAGGCCCGGTTTACTGACTCTGGTGAGGGTAGTAATGATCGGTTGACGGTTTTTGCCTTTATATTTGAGGGAAAGAACTAATTGAGATTTAATCCCCTCACCCACTTCCTCAAAGTCAGCAATAAAGCCTTCGTCTTTGAGAACTTGAGCAATACTGCGCGTCATCCGCGTGGTGGGAATTTGAGTAGTGGTCTGCCGAACCGCGCAAGCGTTACGGATGCGGGTCAGCATATCCGAGATGGTATCGTTAGCAGACATGAATTACCTGTTTTTCTCCTAAATTGGGATCAACATCAGTGGTCAGTTATCAGTTATCAGTTATCAGATTTGAGTATTAAGTGAGTAGTATTAAATAGCAGGTTCCTGCTGTCTTTTCACTCAATCACTGTTGACTGTTCACTGTTCACTGTTTACTGTTTACTGTTTACTGTTCACTTATTTACCGGTCACTGTTTACTTTTCTCTTGATTGATTTATCTAAAGGGCATTCCCATCTCTTTGAGGAGGGCGCGTCCTTCTTCGTCGTTTTTAGCGGTGGTGATGATTGAGATGTCCATCCCACGAATTTGATCGATTTTGTCGTATTCAATTTCGGGGAAGATCAACTGTTCACGAATGCCTAAACTGTAGTTACCACGACCATCAAAACTGTTACCGCTGATACCGCGAAAGTCGCGAATGCGTGGTAGGGCCAGATTAATTAGACGGTCTAAAAAAGCGTACATTCGATCGCCGCGTAATGTCACCATGACTCCCACGGGCATTCCTTCGCGAATTTTGAAGCCAGCGATCGCTTTTTTAGCTCTAGTCACTACCGGTTGTTGTCCGGTGATGGTGGACAGTTCCTCCTTGGAAGACTCCAAAGCTTTGGCATTTTGTGAAGCTTCCCCAAGACCGCGGTTAACAGTAATTTTGATAACTTTAGGTACTTGGTGGATATTGGTATAACCAAATTGTTCTTTCAGTTTCGGAACAATGGTTTCTTGATAGGTGGTTTTTAGTTTTTGGCTCATAGTTTTGCTGCTTGCTTTTCCTGGGCTTGGTCAGGAACTAGAATTGATGGGAAACTAATCAATAATTTCGCCAGTTTTCTTCAGTATCCGCACTTTCCGACCGTCTTCGGTAAAGGTATAACCCACCCGACTGGCGATTTTTTTCTTCTCGGAATAGAGCATCACTTTGGAACTGTGAATCGGTGCTTCGTAGGTAACGATTTGACCCGATTCCCCTTCCTGTTGGGGTTTAGTGTGTTTGGTGCGGATATTAACTCCCTTGACCACCACGGTACTTTCTTGGGGTAGGGCCCGTAAAATTTCGCCCACTTTGCCCTTATCGGAACCGGCGATTACTTGAACGACATCCCCTTTTTTAACGTGCATTTTTTGCTTTTGGGGTGAGGTTTGACTGTTTTTCTTACTCATTTTTTTTTGACCTCAAAGTGTGAAAAGTTTTAGACTAGCCATCAGCCAATTGCCTTAGTACTTTTCACTTTGATCAGAGAACTTCTGGGGCTAAGGAAACAATTTTGGTGTAGTTTTTATCGCGCAATTCCCGAGCGACCGGACCAAAAACCCGCGTACCTTTGGGATTACCGTCATTATTAATAATCACGGCGGCGTTATCATCAAAACGGATGCTCATACCGCTATCGCGACGGACGGTTTGACGGGTCCGCACAATCACCGCAGTGACCACATCGGATTTTTTCACGGGCATATTGGGGATAGCGTCCTTAACCACGGCGATAATTTTGTCACCGATGCCACCGTAGGTACAGTTACCTGTTCCCAGCACCCGCAGACACATTAGTTTCCGCGCCCCGCTATTATCAGCGACATTTAAGTAGGTTTGTTGTTGAATCACGGTTTTTACCTAGGTGAAATTTAATTATCGGTTAATATTTCCGCCACTTGCCAACGTTTGGTTTTACTGAGGGGGCGGGTTTCACGAATACGAACTCGATCGCCTTGTTTGGCTTGATTTTCTTCGTCGTGAGCTTTAAATTTCTGGGTTTTCACGACGATTTTGCCGTATTTGGGGTGAGGAGAGCGGTTTTCAATGGCTACCACTACGGTTTTATCCATTTTGTCGCTGACTACTACCCCAACTCTTTCTTTAACTGCCATAGCGGGTTATGCCTCCGGGGTGGACTGGGCTAGTTGGCGCTCCCGTTCTACGGTCAATAATTGGCCGAGACGGTGGCGGGTGTGTTTGAATTCGTGGGTTTTTTCCAAGCGGCGGGTGGCCTGTTGCAAACGCAATTCAAACAGTTTCTTTTTGGCATCGAGGACAGCGTCAGCGATTTCCTCATCGCTCATCTTCCTCACTTCGGCGATTTTCGGTAAAGCCATTAGACGAAATCCTCCTCGCGAGTGATAAATTTGGTCTTAATCGGTAATTTTTGGGCGGCTAGGCGCATTGCTTCCCGGGCTATGGGTTCGGCTACCCCGGCAATTTCAAACATAATGAACCCCGGTTTAACCACGGCTACCCAGAATTCGGGGGAACCTTTCCCGGAACCCATCCGAGTTTCTGCTGCCCTTTGGGTCACGGGTTTATCGGGAAAAACGCGAATCCAGATTTTGCCACCCCGACGGATATAACGAGTCATTGCCCGTCTGGCCGCTTCGATTTGACGGGAAGTAATCCAACAGGGTTCGGTGGCTTGCAGGGCGAAATCGCCGAAATTAATCGTATTTCCGCCGGTGGCCAGCCCGCGCATCCGTCCGCGCTGTTGTTTGCGGAATTTTGTTCTTTTGGGACTTAACATGAGCTATTTACCACTGATAAATATTAGGGATCAGCCCTCACTAGAGCGATCTTCAAACTGTTGACGGCGACGCTGTTGACGGCGCGGTGCTTGAGCGGGAACGGCGGCGGCAATTTCTTCTTGGCCGGGGATAATTTCGCCCTTAAAGATCCAAACTTTCACGCCTAGAATCCCGTAGATGGTGCTGGCGGTTTTATAGGAGTAATCGATATCGGCCCGCAGGGTATGGAGGGGAACTCGTCCTTCCCGCACCCATTCGGTGCGAGCGATTTCCGCGCCGTTGAGACGACCGCTAACTTGAATTTTGATCCCTTTCACTTCGGCCCTCTGCGCCCGTTGGATGGCCTGGCGAACCACACGACGGAAGGAAACCCGTCTTTCTAGTTGTTGGGCGATGTATTCGGCGATCAGGTTGGCATCGGCATCAACGCGAGCCACTTCGATGACGTTAATGCGAATTTGACGCTGGCCACCGAGGGCTTTTTGTAAACCTAGGCGCAGCTGTTCGATTCCCGTGCCACCACGACCGACGACGACCCCAGGGCGGGCGGTGTGGATGGAGATATCTACTTGATCGGCCTTGCGTTCGATGCGAATATCGGCGATACCGGCATTAGCGAGGTTTTTTTCGACGTACTGGCGAATGCGGCGATCTTCTTGCACTAATTCGGGGTAACGTTTCGCGTCGGCATACCAGCAAGATTTATGATCTTTGATAACGCCGAGACGAAAACCGAGGGGATGGATTTTTTGTCCCATTGTGGTTTTTTAGTTAAGGTGATTAGTCTTTGTTGCTAGGAGCGACGGCGACGGTGATATGACAGGTGGGTTTGCGAATTTGGTAGGCGCGCCCTTGAGCCCGAGGTCGAAAACGTTTTAGGGTCGGTCCGCCATCGGCAAAGGCTTGGCTAACTACCAAAGTGGCGGGATCGAGTCCTTCGTTATTTTCGGCGTTGGCAACGGCGGAACGCAGGACTTTCAGAATCGGGTCACAGGCCCGGTAGGGCATGAATTCGAGAATAATTAGGGCTTCCCGATAGGAGCGACCGCGGATCTGATCGAGTACCCGTCTGACTTTCAGGGGTGACATCCGAATATAGCGGGCGATCGCTTTGACTTCGTTAGAGGTATCGATGGTCATTTCAGTTATCAGTTATCAGTTAGGTAGGGTGGGTTAGGCGACGACAACTTATAAGACTTAGTTATTAATTTATCTAGTCGCCGTAACCCACCATCTCATGGTTATCTGAACGCTGACCGGGGGCTGACGGTTTTAAGATAACCGCCCACCGATCTATTTCCGTCCTGCTTTTTTGTCGCTCTTGGCGTGGCCGCGGAAGGTGCGGGTGGGAGCGAATTCACCGAGTTTATGACCGACCATCTGCTCGGAAACATAGACGGGAACGTGCTGTTTGCCGTTGTGAACGGCGATCGTGTGACCGACCATATCGGGAATGATTGTCGAGGCCCGGGACCAAGTTTTAATCACTTGTTTACTGCCCTGGGCGTTGAGTTTTTCGATTTTTTCCATCAGGTGGCCAGCGACAAATGGCCCCTTTTTCAGTGAACGACCCATAATTTTCAGTCAAAAGTAAAGTAATAATTTCTAACCCTGGTTACGACGGCGCACGATCAGATCGCTACTGCGTTTTTTCTTGTTGCGAGTTTTGCGGCCGAGGGCGGGTTTACCCCAGGGAGTCATCGGGCCAGAACGTCCAATCGGAGCGCGACCCTCTCCACCTCCATGCGGGTGATCCACTGGGTTCATGACGCTACCCCGAACATGGGGGCGTTGACCGCGGTGACGGGTACGGCCGGCTTTACCGAGACTGATGTTTCTAGCTTCGGCGTTACCGACTTTTCCGATGGTGGCGTAGCATTCACGCCGGATCATGCGTACTTCCTTGGAGGGGAGGCGGATGGTAACGTAATCGCCTTCTTTCGCTACCACTTGGGCGAAACCACCAGCAGCCCGCACCATTTGACCACCGCGACCGGGGACGAGTTCGATGTTATGAACTTCTGTCCCTAGGGGGATGCGACTTAAGGGTAGGGCATTACCGACCTCGAAGGGAGCGTTTTCTCCGGCGATGACGGTATCACCAACGCCTAAACCGGCGGGGGCGATGATGTAGCGTTTTTCCCCGTCTTTGTAGAAAAGCAGGGCAATGCGGGCGTTACGGTTAGGATCGTACTCGATCGCCGCTACTGTGGCGGGAATATCCCGTTTATCGCGACGAAAATCGATAATCCGGTAGAGGCGTTTATGGCCGCCGCCCCGGTGACGACTGGTAACGACACCGCGATTATTACGCCCCTGTTTGCTGTGTTTGCGATGAGTCAGGGACTTTTCCGGTTCGGTTTTGGTGATCTCTTTAAAGTCGGAGATGGCCGCCTGCCTTGTCCCGGGGGTTAAAGGTCTAAAAGAACGAATACCCATAGTTTAGTTTTCCGTTATCGGGTTTCTTGGTGGTTATACGTCGGGATAGAGGGCGATCGAGTCGCCTTCCGCTAGGGTCACGATCGCGCGTTTGTATTGGGGTTTGTAACCGAGGAAACGGCCGACGCGTTTTTTCTGACGAGAGGGGCGGCTGGTGTTCACTTTCGTTACTTTCACGTCAAACAGCAATTCGATCGCCGCTTGAATTTCCGGCTTAGTCGCTTTCAATGCGACATCGAAGACGTATTTATTTTGTTCTAGGAGCAGGGTGGCTTTCTCGGTCACGATCGGCTTTAGGATCAGATCGGCGAGTTGCCTGGCTTCGGTTTTAAGCACCATAGACCTCCTCAATTTTGGCTAGGGCTGCGGCGGTGGCGATAACTCGATCGGCTAGGATGACATCATAGACGTTGAGACTATCGGCGCGAATAATTTTGAGATTGCAGATATTACGTCCCGATAAATAGACATTTTCGGGAATTTCCGTCAAAATCAGCAGAATTTTTTCCTCTGGACTGGCTCCCCAGCGACTTAAGGCAGCGGTGAGCTCCTTGGTTTTGGGTTGGGAGAATTGTTCGGCGAAGCTTTCCACCACGATAAAGTTATCGGCCTGGCTGATCAAAGCGGTTCTCAGGGCTAATCTTTTCTCTTTGCGATTGACCTTAACCTCAAAATCTCTGGGTTTGGGTCCGAAGATGACACCGCCACCACGCCAGAGGGGAGAACGGATCGAACCGGCTCTGGCACGACCGGTGCCTTTTTGCCGCCAGGGTTTGCGACCACCGCCGCGCACTTCCGAGCGGGTTTTGCTGGAGGCGTTACCTTGGCGGGCCGCCGCTAGATGGCTGACGACGACGCGGTGAATTAGGTGTTTGGCGGTTTCGGGTTTAGCGGTTTTCAGTTCCAGGGTGCCTGTTCCCGCTTCTTCCCCTTGCCAATTTTTGACTGTGTAGTTAACCATGGCTTTAATCTTTCCTTGCCCTATTTACCAAATTTCTTGGCGGGGGTGATGTTTAACAGGGTTCCTGGTTTGCCCGGGACGGCTCCTTTGATCAGGATCAGGTTGCGTTCGCTATCGATTTTGACCACGGACAATTTGCGGATGGTCACTTGGGTGGCTCCGTATTGTCCAGCCATTCTCTTACCCGGGAAGACCCGACCGGGGGTAGTACCAGCGCCGGTGGAACCGGGGAGACGGTGGTTTTTGGAACCGTGGGTCATGTTACCGCGCTTGAAGTTATGGCGTTTTTGATAGCCGGAGAAACCCCGTCCGATGGTGGTTCCAGCCACATCGACCAAATCGCCTTCTTGGAAGATAGCGGCGGTAATTTCTTGGCCTAAAGTGTAAGCGGATGCGTCCTCAAGACGGTATTCGATTAAATGCCGCAGGGGGGAGACACCGGCTTTGGCTAAATGACCGAGTAGCGGTTTGTTGAGGGCTTTTTCTTTGACGGTTTTGTATCCCACTTGGATGGATTCATAACCGTCGGTTTTTTTAGTTTTGACTTGGGTGACGGGACACGGACCGGCTTGAACGACGGTGACGGGAATGGCGACTCCCGTTTTGTTGTCGAAGATTTGGGTCATGCCCAGTTTTGTACCGAGGATACCGATAGACACGGATTGTTCTCTTTATCTTTACTAGACGACAATCAAAAATAACGTGGCCGTGGCTATAGGAGCGAGAAAAATCTTTCCCGCTTTATCAGCCTGCCCAACTTGAATGACTTTTTTCGAGTTATTTAAGCTGGCATCCCGTTAAATTCGTAAGTAGGACTAGACAGGTTTGCTGGTTCTGCCTAGATTGTTGCTGGTCTTTGTTTCTTCAGGACTTAAAGGGTTTATCTTCAGTATCCAGGCGAAGACCGAGCGACCAAGGCGGTTCTGCTCGGCAGTGCCTTCAGCACCACCTAACCCCGATTTTGGCCACAATCAAACATTATATAATATTTGTGACTTTTTAGGCAAGAGGTTTTTTTAGTCACCGAAAATGATCATATCTAGTCTGGTCAAATTATTTATCCCGTTCGGCGGTCTTCAGCAGCGATGGGGGCAGACCGAGCCAATAGATTCAATTATAGTAGTTATCTTAATGTTGAGGTACAAAGTTTCCGTTTTGGGGAATCGGTCGTCGGTGGTCGATACCAAATTAGGTTACACTTCTTGACGGGAAACACTTTCAATGGGGGGGGGATGACAGCATTGTGCTATCATCCCTTGTCGGGGGGTTAAATCGCTTCGAGATTTTTTTCTCCGGTACGGATGCGGACGATCTGTTCCACGGGGGAGATAAAGATTTTACCGTCTCCGATTTCACCGGTACGCGCCGCAGAAATCAGCTTATCGACGACCATATCGACCTGCTTATCTTCGACGACGATCTCGATCTTGAGTTTTTGGAGAAATTCGACGGTATACTCGGAACCGCGATAACGTTCCGATTGACCTTTCTGACGACCGAAACCTCTAACTTCGGAGACGGTCATGCCGACAATGCCCGCGTTAACTAGGGCGATTTTCACCTCTTCAAGTTTAAAGGGTCGGATAATCGCTTCTACTTTCTTCAAAATATCTATCTCCTCGTTGCGTGACGATACTTTACTTTCTGGGTAAATTACCTGTTAATTCTAAACTCGGAATCCCAAGAATAGTGCTTAAAGTCATAATTTCTTCAATTATTGTCCTTGGCCACAGTCTTCTGCGGTGAAAAACTTCCGGGTGGGAATTGGCCCACCCGCAGCCATAAATAAACCAACTAGAGAGATAATCCCAACTGAAGACCGAAAACACCGTGAACTAGCAGTAAAATCAGGGCAATACTGCCGATATAAGCGTGAATAGTCCGGAAAAGTTCTTTTTTCTCGCCAGCGAAGCCAGTGAGGGACAATAATCCATTGAAAGCTAATAAACCGATGGCGATCGATCCTGTCCAGAAATGGCTGCTTTCGAGGATTGGATGTTTCTGCATGACTAGGGATAAAATACCGCCGGTGTAACCGAGAGCGATAAATAAAAACAGCCAGGGGGCGAGTTTGCGGTGATCAGCCCGATTTTTGGCCACTACGTCCCCATCTTTGCTTAAACGGCTTTGCCAACCGGCATAGGCAGTATAACTACCCATAACTAAAACCACGATCCCCATCATGACTGGATGTCCCCAATGAACGATCGGTTCGGGAGTTCCGAGACCGCGAAAGGCAGCGGCGATCGGCTCTAGCGCATCACTTAAACTTTGATTCATCTTTGTTACCTAACTTTACAAAACCCTCTGGCCTAAGATTTTAGCCGATCTCTGGCCTAGAAAAACTGCGGTTAGCTGAAAAAATGTCAAGCCTTCGCTAAATTTCTTAACATTTCCGCTAAAGATGAGCGGAGAAATATAGAATAAAGTCAGGGGAAACTAGGGATCCCCACGGGGATTAACCCCTAGGAGAGAGTTATGACTTATCTGCTCAAAGATCGGCGATCGGCAGGGAGACTATTAGCTAGTTACTTGACAGAATATACCAATAGTGCTAGGGCGCTAGTTTTGGCTTTGCCCCGGGGGGGGGTTCCGATCGCCTTTGAAATTGCCCAAAGGTTACATTTACCCCTAGATCTGTGTTTAGTGCGAAAATTAGGTGTACCAGAGCGAAAAGAGTTAGCTTTTGGGGCAATCGGTCAGAATGGTGTGCGGGTAATCAATGAAAGTATCGTTGAAGACTTGCACCTATCGGAGGCGATGATGGAACGGGTAGCAAAGGAAGAAATGATCGAATTAGAGCGACGCAATCGCTTGTATCGAGGTGAGCGACCCTTTCCGGACCTGACGGGAAAAACGATTATTCTAGTAGATGATGGGATCGCTACGGGAGCAACGATTAAAGCGGCGATTCTGACCCTTAAGGCTGAAAATCCCGCTGCTATTATTATTGCTGTTCCTGTTGCCCCGCCGGAAGTTTGTGATCAATTAGAAAAATTAGTCGATCGAGTAATTTGCCTACATAAACCCTACGAATTGAGATCAATTTCTCTTTGGTACGAGGACTTTTCCCAAACCAGCGATGAGGAGGTGCAAACACTTTTGTCCACCGTCGATAGTTCTTTGATTCCAGTTTAGGGAGATGGGCTAGATCAACTCTCATTAAACCAGCGATCACTGACTAGAGTGTGACACTTAATAATTCTTAGTAATCGCTAAAAGTCTTACTATACAAGGGCTAGAGCAACTGTTGATTTCAATGACTAGGTGCGGAATGTAGGATAAAAATTACCGAAGAGCCACTTTTCCGTATATTATGCAGTTAGTCATTGGAGAAAATTATTATGACAAAATCAACCATTACGGGCGGCAACGAATTAAAAACTCGTGGGGTCAGTGACTCTCGCTCTAATTTTTACTTAGTTGATCTCAACGTCCCTATAAGTGGCAAAGGTGTACTCAACTCTTGGGAAATATGGGCAGACAAAGTAACTCCTGTCCAATTAGTCATTTATAGAAAAACCGCAAACGCTTGGTCTGTGGTTGGTAAAAGTGATTTAAAAACACCAGCGCTTGGCTTAAATCAATTTGCATTAACAACAGCTATTGCTGTACAACCAAATGATTTTGCTGGTGTTTACTATCCACAAACAGGAAGCGTCAGTTTTAACCGTAAAACCGAACAAGAAGCTTGGGATTTAGGCAATTTATCTGGTAGCGTGTTATTCACCAGTACTGGTGCGGCGGAAACCGCATTTTCTGGTTCAAGTAACCGCGTCTATTCTTTAAAAGTGCATGGCATAGATGATGCCCCCGTGTTTGTACCAATCGAAAAACCAGCCAATGGTCGAATTATTGTTCATAATGACGAGTGGGCTTTAAGCGATGCTGGTTTTCAATCGGTATCTGATACCGCGACTTTTGCGTTGAATGTTGCCACATATTTTGTAGGAACGACACAGGGAAAATTTCATGTTTTGTCCAATAACTTTGGATTGGTCGGCGCAACGCTTGAGCGTACCATGACTGGTGCTGGGCATACTTGGACAAAAGGCATGAACATTGCCATTAATGCGGTAGCATTGGCTCAATATGATGCCATTTTTGTAGGTGGCGACCCAGTTGATAATCAAGTATTAATTGATTATGTCAAAAACGGCGGTAAAGTCTATCTTTGCGCAGGCACAGGGCATGGTGGCAGCCAAGCAGAGGCGGGTCAATGGAATACGTTTTTGACAGCTTTTGGTTTGAAATTTGACGGCGTTTATAACAAAATCAGTGGTAGCCTAGCGGTTACCAGCCCAAGCCATCCATTGTTTAGCAATGTGAAAACCCTTTATCAAAACAACGGCAATTCAATCAGTTTATTACCAAATGCCACTGCCAACATTGTAATGACTGGTAGTAATCAAGGGCTGATTGCAACCGCAGACTATATTAAGCCAAATGCACCAGCACGGTCTGAACCTACGCCTTCGCCAGCAACTTCTGAGCCACCTAAACCGAAGACCATCGAAACAGAAGAGTTTAGCATCACCGCAGAGGATGACGTGTTTATGTCTAACTTGGTTTATAAAGGACTGGTTAAGAAAACACAATCTGACGAATATGTTGAGCTTAGCAATCGCGGCAATCATCCCGTCAATATTTCAGGTTGGAAAATCACTTCGGTCGGCAGTGCCAGGCAGCAATTTACTTTCCCAGCAAATACTGTTTTAGCGTCTGGCAAGACTTTTCGGGTTTATACCAACGAAGTACATTCTGAAACTGGTGGTTTTTCTTTTGCCAGTAAAACGGCTATTTGGAATGACGCTGGCGATGAATTGAACCTGTATGATGCGATGGGTAAGAAAATTTCCACACTGGCGTATGGCATTGCTCGAACTAAAAAAAGCTGACCGAACGCGGGGCGAGGGGAGAGCATCTCATTTATGCAAGTGAGTAATTATACTTATCCATAAAACTGGTTTCTAGCAATGCTTTCAAAATAGCTTGACATAAAAACCTGATTTAGGGGTTACAAAGGTGAGATGCTCCCGATGGGCTGTGGGGTGTGAGGAGACCAATTCGTGGGCGTTGCGGGGGGAGAATAAATAACAGCAATCTCCTGAAGTCAGAAGTCAGAATTGAGACTTCCGAATTCTAACTTCTGACTTCTACAGCATCGGTATCAACGGCATTGGTTGGGGAAGAAACTTCGGTTTGATTATTTACTCCCCCCGGACGGCGATTGCGATAATCAAGAACTAATCGCGATAATTCCGTGGTTAAAAGGGTGAGGACAATCCCATCATCGATCCAACCAATAATCGGGAAAATGTCAGGGGAAATATCGAGGGGACTAAACAGATAAACCATAGTTCCCAGAATGATAATCCAACGATATTTAGGGTGAGTAATTTTGCTGCTGTACCAGTTGTAAAAAGATTCAACAATCGGTTTCATTGATTTGTCCTCTTTGACTGAGATAATTTAATTTTGTCAGGTTGCCACTGGGGCCGATAGTGCGGTTTTACACCCATTATGTAGGGTTATCCCCGCTAATTATCCACTAAAAAAGCCCAGAAGAAAATTCACCTTTAGGGATGAGCCTGAAGTATTGTAAAGTTTCAATACAAATATGGTCATATATAGTCATTCATGGTAATATGTACAGACAAAACTATCGGACTAGGCAAAAAAAACAGGAATAAGTTATCGAACGGCTTGGAGGTGGTGGAAACAAGGGAATTTAACAGGTTATCAATTGCCTTCTGGTACAATTATCATAACGGATGACAACCCTTCAAAACCCGACTTGATAGCTTGCATTTATGCAAGAGTTTCCAGTGCCGAAGATAAAGACAATCTAGATAGACAAGCTGACCGATTAAAAGATTATGCTGTTGCCAGAGGCTACAAAATCTACAAAGTTGTCAAAGAAGTAGGCAGTGGATTAAACGACAATCGCCAACAATTAGCCAAAATTCTCGTTGACCCCAATTATAATGTTTTAATTGTTGAACACAAAGAGCGTCTAGCCAGATTTGGGACTAATTATCTAGAAATCTTGTTAAAAGAACTAGATAAAAAACTGGAGATTGTCAATGAAAGTGAGGATAACCAAGATGATTTGATGTCAGATTTAATAGCCATTATAACCTCTTTTTGTTCTCGAATTTACGGATTAAGAAGGTCGAAAAGAAAGACAGAAAAGATTATAGCTGAGTTAAAAGACAACGGATAATATGTTAGTAGCAGAAAGACACATTATCAAGAAAGGACATCGATTCTGGGCTGAGATAGATAATTTATCTTGGCAGTCTAAAAATCTCTA